>CBDBIH010000001.1:0-7674 GCA_965205465.1 Candidatus Aldehydirespiratoraceae bacterium
GTCGGCAACACCCGCCGGCGACTGAGCTTCTTCGTCATGGTTCTCTGCTACAGCCGCATGCTCTACGTCGAGTTCACCGTCTCCCAGACCATGGAGCACTTCCTCGGCTGCCACCTCAACGCCTTCGAGTTCTTCGCCGCGCGCATCCCAGCGCGCATCATGGTCGACAATCTGAAGTCCGCGGTGCTGCAACGCTCGATCGGGCAGGCACCGGTGTTCAATCCCCGCTACGCCGACTTCGCCCGTCATCACCGCTTCGAAATCGCACCGTGCAACGTCGGCGCCGGACACGAGAACGAAGGTTCAGCATACTGCCCATCATCTCGGACTCGAGGTGTGCTACCCGCACCATCCGCTATTCGGACAAACGGCCGTTGTGCTTCGCAAGGAGACCAACAACGGAGAGTGCCATCTTCGAGTAGTCACCAAGGATGGCCAAGAACGACTGCTTCCGCAATGGATGTTCGAGTCCCACTCGTTTGATCCGTCCCCGGTAGAGCATCCGGTGATCAGCTTCACCGCGCTGCTGGATTTACACCTTCTCGTCTCGAGCACACTCTCATCCCTGGACGTTCGGATCCCCGAGCAAGGCCAGGAGGGAAGTGTCGATGACCCAGTTGCGCTTGTATCCACCCCCCGCGGCAAACCGAAGGCCGCTCCCCGAGGCGCTACGAAGGGAAGTTCTGGAGCGCGTGGTCGACTTACTCGTCGCGGTAATCGCGGCGTCCCCGGAGGAGGAACGAACGCGGGAGGGGCAAAGTGATGAGTAAGATCCAAAAAGGCCATCTAGAGCGAGCGGCGTATATCTACATTCGTCAATCGACTCTGTCTCAGGTCCAACACAACCTTGAGAGTCAACGCCGGCAATACGCTTTGGTTGAGCGCGCTCAGGAACTCGGCTGGCAGGAGATCCGGGTGGTGGACGAGGACATGGGGCGTTCGGGGAGTGGACATGTTGAGCGAGAGGGTTTTGAGGCGCTGTTAGCTGAGGTCTGTCAGGGGCAGGTCGGGGGTGTGTTTGCCGTCGAGGCATCACGCTTGGCTCGTAACGGCCACGAGTGGCACCGGCTACTGGAATTCTGCGGAGTTGTTGATACGCTCATCATCGACCACGATGGTATCTATAACCCCAAGCACCCGAACGACAGGTTAGTTCTCGGGCTTAAGGGTACAATGTCAGAGATGGAGGTGGCGATGTTTCGACAACGCTCGCAGGAGGCTATCCGCCAGAAGGCACGTCGCGGTGAATACTACACGCGTGTGCCCGAAGGTTACGTGCTTCTCGCCGAGGGGCGCTTGGAAAAGGATCCTGACGAACGTGTTCGCACGACGATGGAGTTGTTGTTTGAGAAATTCCGGGAACTGGGTAGTGCTCGCCAAGTGCATTTGTGGTTTCATCAGGAAGACATCAAGGTTCCGCGCCGAGTGGGTAAAACGAGTGGTGTGGAGTTTATCCCCGCGACACCGTGGTTGATTGTCCGCCTATTGAAAGATCCGACCTACGCAGGTGCTTACGCGTTCGGACGAACGAAACAACGGGTGACATTGGACAACGGTCGCAAACGGAACGAGAGGAGGTACGTTTCGAATCCCGAGGAATGGCAAGTGCTTATCCAATCACATCACGAAGGGTACATGTCGTGGTCTGAGTACTTGAAGAACCTCGAGACGCTCGCGCACAATCGGAATCAACTCGGAGAGGCCGTACGTGGACCGGCGCGACGCGGCAAGGGGTTATTGGCTGGTTTGGTTCGCTGTGGGCATTGCGGTAGGAAGATGCAAGTGCGCTACAGCGGTGGTCGTTCTGGACGCAACAGTGCAGCGGTCTACTACCAATGCCGGGCGTCACAACTAGAGCGAATAGGCAAACAGTTGTGCAGCATCTTTGGTGGCGTGTCGGTTGAGGACGCGGTTGCCGAGGCGGTGCTGGAATCGCTCTCGCCGGTGCGGATGGAGGCGTTGGTTCATGCGCGAGAACGTTTGACGAGTGTGCGTACGGAGAAACGCCAACAGCTTGAACTTGAGATCGAGCGTACGCGCTACGAGGCTGACCGATGCCGACGTCAATACGATGCAGTGGAGCCGGAGAATCGATTGGTCGCAAGGAGCTTGGAGCGTCGCTGGGATGAAGCATTGGAGAGGGTCAATGACCTCAAAGAGAAACTATCCCAATTCGATACTGCAGTGCCTCCGCTGACGGTTAAGGATGAGGATGCACTTCGCCACCTCGCCGACGACCTACCGCAGTTGTGGCACCATGATGCAGCGCCTTTCGATCTGAAGAAACGGATAGTGCGTACTGTCATCAAAGAGATCATCGTGTTTGTTGACAAGAAGACGCTTCGGGTACTGATACATTGGCATGGGGGCGAGCATAGTGAATTCACTGTGCGCAAACGCAACAGCGGTGAACACCGATGGAAGACGACCGAGAGCACCCTTTCCCTGATTGAACAGTTAGCGAGAGTGATGTCGGACAAGCAGATCGCGGCACAGCTCAACCGTATGGGTATCAAGTCGGCGAAGGGATACACCTGGACACGGGTCCGCGTAGGCAATTTTCGCAAGTCAAACAACATTCTCAACTACACGCCGGGTGAACGACAGGCGCGGGGGGAGTTAACGGTCGAAGAAGCGGCCGAGAAGTTGGGAGTGAGTTACTCTACCGTGCAGCGCATGATCCGACGCAAACGGCTTCCGGGTGCCCAAATCTGCCCGGGCGCACCGTGGATCATCCGTTCGGACGACCTCAATGCCTTACGGGCCGAAGGTCACACGGATGAGGAGCGAGACGTAGCTCCGTCATCAGGGTTTCCCGGTCAGCAAACCCTAGCGTTTTCCTAGCGTATTTGAGGCCCGCATTATGAAGACCCCGCGAACGGTGCTTTGGTGTAGACGACCCAGTCGTTCGATTGCAGCGAGGTCTTCAGAGACTCGAACGCGCGGGTGTCGTCGAGGCCATCGTCGCCGGGCATGCGCAGCTCGCCGCAGCGGTGGGCGACTCGAGATACTTGCCGCGGAAGACGAGATACTTCGACAGGGCGGTTCTGGTGGGGAAGAGGAATCCGCGCGCGGGGCGGAGTCAGCCAGCGCTCCCGGTCGGGGCTCAAGGCGCCGTCGGTGACGATGCAGTGGACATGGATGTGCTGGCCGAGATTCTGCCCCCAGGTGTGGAGCACCATGGTGATGCCGAGTTCGCCGCCGAGCCACCGGGGATTGCGGCCGAACTCGAGCAGGGTCTTGGAGGCGGCGTTGAACAGCAGGCGGTAGATGAGAGCGGGATTGCTCTGGGCGATGGGATTGAGCTCGTGAGGCAAGGTGAACACGACGTGCCTATGGTGAACTCACCATAGGCACGTCTATGGAAAGTGAATAGCTATGGAGAGTTGGAGCGGTTCCGGCCTGCGAATGCAGGGGTTGGTTCTGCAATCACTCACCATAGTTCTACGATTCTCCTTCGTCGTTTCATCACGAGAGAAGGAGAACAGCGATGTTGCAGCAGACAGATCGGATCACATCATCGAGAGCAAACGGGGCTTATTCCGCAGGGTGTCTCGCAGAATTCCTGAACCATCTGAAGTCAAGCGGTGTATCTAAAGGGCTCGTCCCGATTTTTCGGGCATCGGCACGGCACTTTCTGGTCTGGTTGGAACGCGACGGCGGGAGACTTGACGGGATCGACGACGCTGTATTGCGGCGTTTCCGTCATCATGATTGCCGGTGTCCGCGTTCGAAGCACACTCGCTACAGGAACCATGCCCGGCGTTCACGGCAATCCATGTACGGGGTTCTGAAGCTGGTGCGGTTTCTTGAGGACACGGGACGAACATTCCATCTCGGGGAACTCGACAAAGGGTTCCGTCTGCTGGGGGATTTCCTGGAACGGCGCGCAGCGGTGGGTCACTCGGCCGATTCACTCAAACGCGGTCGGATCAACTGCCGGCACTTCCTGGTCTGGCTTCACCAGTCCCGTACACCGATGGCAGAGATGGACAACAAGGTCGTCGACCGCTTCCTTGATCATGACTGCCTGTGTCCGGACTTCCCGAGCCTGTCCCAATGCCGCGACCGAGCACGGTACGTTATTCCAATCAAAGCATTCACGAAGTTTCTGACCGCCCGGGGCGTGGCGCCGGACGTCTTCCCGGTGCGTCGCGATAGAGGTGGCGAGGAACTGGTCGCGTTTCGTGACTGGCTTCGACGGCATCGTGGTATCAGCGAAGCCACCATTCGCAATCATGTCTGCGAGATCCGCGCACTTCTGGCGGACCTCGGGGACGATCCGGGCCGGTACGACGCGACGCTGATCAGGGATGTCCTGTTGCGCCGCTTCGTGACGGTCTCGCGGCCACATGCCAAAAGTATCGCGACATCCATGCGAATGTATCTGCGCTTTCTCGCCACGAGTAGCGGGTGCCCGCCGGGACTTGTTGGGGCGGTTCCCAAGGCCCCGGGATGGCGGCTGTCCGAGCTGCCTCGGTACATTTCTATCGATGACGTGGAACGTGTGATCGGATCCTGCGATACAGCGACGCCGGCGGGATTGCGGGATCGGGCCATGCTGCTATTGCTTGCCCGACTCGCGCTTCGCGCGGGTGACGTCACCAATCTGCGGCTGGGCGATGTGGACTGGAAAAACGCTCGCCTGAGTGTTTGTGGCAAGTCAGGGCGAGAGGTCGCGCTACCCCTTCCCCAAGACGTCGGCGACGGGTTGCTGGACTACATCGAGCTGACGCGCCCGCGTCTTGACGAGGCCAGGGTGTTCCTGACGGTCCACGCGCCGCATCGGCCCTTCGCCTCAAGCGCCGCGATAGCCCAGATTGTGCGTCGAGCCTTGGGGAGAGCCGGTGTAGACAATGCCCACCCACGAGGCGCTTCTCTCATGCGCCACTCCGCGGCGACCGCCATGCTGCGCTCCGGGGCATCGCTGGAGGCTATCGGCACCCTCTTGCGACATCGCTCGCCAGACACCACGGCCATTTACGCAAAGGTCAATCTGCCCATGCTTTTGTCGGTGGCGCAGCCGTGGATCGGAGATGCCCGATGACCATGAGAGAGCAAGTCGAGCGTTATCTCGCGTTCAGGCGGCATCAAGGCTACAAGCTGCTCAACGAGGAACGCATGTTGCACGATTGGGCGGACCATGCCATGGCCCGCGGCGACGAATTCGCCAGTGCCGCCGCGATGATCGACTGGGCGTCCGGGGCGACATCGCCCGCAACCATGCACGACAGGCTATCCGCTGTTCGCTGTTTCGCCGTCTGGCTGCACGCCGAGGACGAGCGTCACGAGATCCCTCCACGGGGTGCTGTTGGCCGAAGGATCAAGCGGAGGTCCGTCCCGCATTTGCTGACGCGCGCACAGATCAATCGGCTGATGGAGGCTGCCCTGTCCCTACCACCGGTCGGTTCAATCACGCCACATACCTTCCGCTACATCATCGGGCTGATGGCGACAACCGGCCTGCGGCGGTCGGAGGTGTGTGCATTGCGGCTGACCGACATCACCCCGGACGGGCTGGTGATTCGCCAAACAAAATTCCGCAAATCGAGATTGGTTCCCCTGCATCCGAGCACCCGCGATGCTCTCGGCAGCTACCTCGCGATCAGAACGCGGACGGGTGGGCCAGACGATCATCTGTTTGTCCTTTCGACCGGCGGGCCCCCGGCTCCCGCCACCGTGACCGACACCTTCATCAGGCTCGCCCGTCGGACCGGGCTTCGGGGCGGGCCCGGCGAACCCGGCCCCCGCCCGCACGATCTGCGCCACTCCTTCGCCGTCCGATCCCTTGAGACCGCGACTGCGACCGACCGGGGAAGCGTCAACCGACACATGTTGGCACTGAGCACCTATCTTGGGCATGCCCGCGTGTCGGATACATATTGGTATCTTGAGGCAACCCCCGCCGTACTTCGACAAATCGCCCAGGCAACGGAGAGTCTGCACGCGGGGAGGCCATCACAATGACCGCACTCGCTCCTCATATCAGTGCGTTCCTCGGACAGCACCTACCGCGTGATCGACGCGCCAGCCGCCATACAATCGAGAGCTATGCCGTCAGCTTCCAGCTGCTCGTTTGCTTCGCCGCTGACCGGCTCGGTGTTCGGCCCTGCCAAATCGAGATCGAGCAGCTTGACGTGCCGCTCATCCTAGACTTCCTCGATTCTCTGGAGCAGGTGCGGGGCAACGCAATCCGCACGCGCAATCTGCGACTCGTGGCGTTCAAATCCTTCTTCAGGTACTTGGAACATCGGGCTCCGGCTTGTCTCGACCTTGCCCGGCAAGTGCACGCGATACCGTCGAAACGCTTCGACGAGGCGTTGGTCGACTACCTCGACCGCGACGAACTGCGAGCCCTGCTCGACGCGCCGGACCCCACAACCACCGCCGGCGTGCGCGACCGGGCAATGTTGCATCTCACCTATGCCGCGGGGCTCAGGGTGTCGGAATTGACCGGACTTGCGTGCAAGGATCTCGCACAGCCACATCTGAACACGGTACACGTGATGGGCAAAGGGCGGCGCGAACGCGTGTTGCCGCTCTGGCGGGAGACCCGGTCCGTTCTCCGGGACTGGCTCGCGATCCGACCCAGCGGCGGGGGTGACCGCCTTTTCCTCAACGCCCGGGGCATGGCCCTGAGCCGCCACGGCTTCGCGCATCGCCTAGCTCTACATGTCGCCACCGCCCGGCAAAAAATGCCGTCCATGGTAGGCAAACGCATATCTCCCCATGCTCTGAGGCACTATATCGAGTGCATGACTATGTCTTGTAATCCCGCTCGATTCTGGTTTTGTCGGCAAGTGAGCGCGGCGATGGCGACATAGTTCGGACTCCATCCATCGGCCTCGAGAGGGGGGAGGAGTCCAACATGAGGCATGTCATCAATCACCAAGTGGTTCTGTCGCAGGCACCGGAAGGTCCGCTTGCAACATGGCTCGACAAGTTTGCGGACGCGGCGAGCAGACAGGGATACACCCGTTCGTCGATCTGTCGACGGATTCGGCTGGCAGCCGGTTTCAGCCGATGGCTCGGGCAAGAAGGGATCGACCTGAGCTGCATCAACTCCGAGCATCCAGCGCAGTATCTGCGATACCGCATGGACCTTCTTCAGGCGGGTGTCGATCGCGCGGTGATCGCCCTGTGGCTCGGACACATCGTCTAATCCCGAGCTCGGCATTATCGGTCGAGACCACGCAGATCTATCTCGAGGCGACGCTAGCAATGAAAGAACGTGCACTCGCCAGGACAACGCCGCCAATCGGCAAGCCAGGCCGCTACCAGCCCGGTGATCGGCTACTGGGCTTTCTCAGTAGCCTATAGCTCGGCCAAGACTATGTCGGGTAATCGGTTCCGGATGTTCACCGACAAAGCTGTCCTCGTCGATCAGAATCGTCCCGGTCGCTTGGTTACCCGACATAGTCATGCACTCGATATAGTGTCCTCCTATGTCTTGCACGAGATAGGAGGCATTCCTGCGCTGTCCATACTCTGGAGGCCACCGGCGACATTCGCAAGGTGTCTCTATGGCTGGGCCATGCAAGCATCCAGAGTACCGAGATATACCTCCGCACAGATCCTATAGAGAAGCTTGAAGTGCTCGCAGCCGGGCTTCCCCCGGGCATAAGAAAAGGATCCTTCCCAGAGGCACCGGACAGATTGTTGGCGATACTGAAA
>CBDBIH010000002.1:0-3005 GCA_965205465.1 Candidatus Aldehydirespiratoraceae bacterium
GGAGGTCGCGATGCAGTGCCTGCGTCTCGTTGATGACCGACACCGCAATATCGGTATCGCTCCCTTCCCACAGAATCTTGTGGTGAAGGATGAACTGGAATTGGTCTTCAACCACGCACACCGGAACTCCGAGCTCCACCGCAACAGCCAGCCTTGCCCTTCGACACCCAGCGGGTGTGTTCCTCGAAAATAGAAAACACCTTCTCGTCGTGCGCGATCGTCTCGCCTTTGAGAAGACGCCGCTCGACCTGGTCGATTTGCCGGCGAGCATGGGCAATCAGAGACTGGATCATGCTCGATGGCGCCACACCTGCCTGCTCCAGCTCTCGTGACTCTCCTCGGCACGGTCGACCAAGCGACAGCAACGTTCGATAGTAACTGCTCACCCGATCTTGGTAGCCGCATGACGAATTCGTAGGGTACGAAGAGGTCGGCTCGGACAGAACCGAAGAAACGACGGCCTCGCCGCGTCCTTGACATCATAGCGTCGCGTCGCTATGTTGCGGCTCCCATACAGGCGGTGGGAGTTCAGCGGGTGGGCTACTTCGGGTCGAAGGCAACGTCGGGGTTGTGTCAGCCCCTGATCGCGATGATCCCGCCGCACGACACCTACATCGAAACCCATCTCGGTGGGGGTGCGATCAATGAAACGCAAGCCGGCGGCGTTGCGCAACATCGGCATCGACCGCGACGCCCGCGCGCTCGATGCGTTCGAGTGCGACTACCCCGTCGAACTCGTCCACGGCTGTGCCCACCGGTATCTGGCCGAGTTCGAGTTTCAGGGCTCGGAACTCGTCTACAGCGACCCGCCGTATCTGAAGCGCACCCGCACGTCTCGGCGCCGGTATCGGTTCGACTACGAGGAGGCGGACCATGTGGCACTGCTGGAGTTGCTCAAGGGGATGCCCTGTCAGGTGATGGTCTCGGGGTACCCCTCGACGTTGTACGAGGAGCGCCTTCGGGGCTGGCGCAGCGTCGAGTGGCAGGTGATGAACCAGGGCGGTGTGCGCACCGAGAAGCTGTGGTTCAACTTCGCCCCCGAGCGACTGCACTGGGCGCGCTACGCGGGAAAGAACTTCACCGACCGCCAGCGCATCAAGCGCAAGGCCCAGAGCTGGGGCCGGCGCTACGCGGCGCTGCCGGCGGCTGAGCGCCTCGCGGTGCTCGGCGCGATGATGGCGGTCGAGGCCGAGCGGTAGGCCATGGCCACGGTCAACAAGGCGTCGCTGCGCACAGAGTTCGACGCGCTCAAGGCACGGTTCGAGTCGCTGTGCGCTGCGGGCAAGATGAGTGCGGAGAGCCGCGCGCTGTTCGATGCGCTGCTGATGCTGTTCGAGCTGCTGATGGCGGTGTTCATGGAAAAGCACACCCCGAAGAGCCCCGCCAACTCCGGCCTGCCCCCCTCTCAGAGCCCCAACGACGCCACCGCGCGCACCCGTCCCGGCGCCAAGGGCAAGGGACCCTCGTACAACGAGGCGCGCTGCGCCAACACCCGCACCCGCGAGCACGTCAGGGGGCTCGCCGTCGATTCTTGCGCGCGCTGCGGCGAAGACCTCACCGACACCGCCTGCACAGGCCGCGAGCGGCGCACCCTCGTCGACATCGTGTTCGAGAAGGTCGTGCGCCATGCCGACGCCGAAATCAAGCACTGCGCGCGCTGCCACACCGAGACCCGCGCACGCTTCCCCCACGAGATGCCCGGCCCGCTCCAGTACGGCCCCGGCATCAAGGCCTACGTCGTGCACCTGCTCATCGCGCAGATGCTCTCGCTCAAGCGCGTCGCCCAATCGATGCACGCCCTCATCGGCCAGCTCCTGTCCGAGGCGACGCTCCTCGGCTACATCGCCCAGCTCCATCACGCGCTCGCCGAGTGGGAACACCAAGCCATCGAGCGCCTCCTCGCACAACCGGCGATGCACGTCGACGAGACCTCGTTGCGCGTGGACCGAAAGAATCACTGGATTCACGTCTACTCCGCCGCGACGCTCACCGTCAAACGCCTCCATCCCAAACGCGGGTGCGAGGCCATTGAGGACATCGGCATCATCCCGCGCTACGGCGGCGTCGCGGTCCACGACTGCTGGGCCTCCTACCTGAGCTACACGCATTGTGACCACGCACTATGCGGCTCGCATCTGCTGCGTGAACTCACCTTCATCGTCGAGGCCCATGACTACGCCTGGGCCAAGCGCATGAAGCGCCTGCTCCTCCACGCCTGCCACGAAGTCGCCAAACGTGACGAGAAGAGACTGAGCGAGAGCGAGTACAAGGCCGTACAGAAACGCTACCGCACCATCCTCACCCAGGGCGAGCGCGAGCTTCCGCCGATTCCACCGCGTCAAAAGGGCCAACGCGGCAAGGTCGCCAAGTCCGACGCCCACAATCTGTGGGAGCGGATGAAGAAATACGAGAAGGCCGTGCTGCGCTTCGCCAAGCATCCCGATGTCGCATTCACCAACAACCGGGCCGAGCGCGACTTGCGCATGAGCAAGGTCAAGCAGAAAGTCTCCGGGTGCTTCCGCACCCGAAAGTACGCCGAAGCCTATTGCCGAATCTCAAGCTACCTCCAGTCCATGGCGAACCAGGGATACAATCCTCTGGTGGCCATTCAAATCGCTCTCGCCGGACGCGCCGTCGATAACTTGCCCGAGTAGTTACGTCGCGCGATGACATTCCAGCGGTTCTCCTTGGTCTGAAAAAAGCCTGGCGAGCCGTTGCGCGGGCGCTGTGATTCGTTTGTGGTCGAGACCGACGTGCACTACCCGACCGATGTCAACCTGCTGTGGGACGCGATGCGGTGCTTGCTCCGGGAGTTGGGCCGTGCGGCGAGGAAGCACAAAATCGCACGCTGGCGCCAGTGGCGACATCTCACCCAAGAAGTGAAGAAGTGTTTTAACAAGATCCGCTCGACGCGACGCGCAAAGAGCCAGCCGGACCGAGTTGAAGCTTATATCGAACGTTGCTGTCGCTTGGTCGACCGTGCCGAGGAGAGTCTCGAGGAGCTG